>NZ_FOEG01000005.1:0-40000 GCF_900110585.1 Aquisalimonas asiatica
ACGTCGGAACGTCGGAACGTCGGAACGTCGGAACGTCGGAACGTCGGAACGTCGGAACGTCGGAACGTCGGAACGTCGGAACGTCGGAACGTCGGGGCCAGGGCCGCGGAGGGCGTAGGGTGGACCTTCAGGTCCACCATCCCCGCCCCGGCACCGCCGCTACAACCACTCCGCCGACATGGCGCCGACCGCATCATCCCCGGCGAGCACCGCCGGCAGCAGCGCCACCGCCTTCGGCAGGATGTGCTGGGCATAGAAGCGCGCGGTCACCAGCTTCGCCTGGTAGAAGTCCGTCTCCGACGCCCCACCATCGAGCGCCGCACGCGCCACCAGCGCCGAGCGCCCCAGCAGCGCACCACCGCACACGTAACCCGCCATCATCAGGTACGGCACCGCACCCGCCGACGTCGCCGCCGGATTCTCCCCGTGCGTGCGCACCACGTACTCCGCCGCCTCCCGCAGGGCGTTGATGCCCGCCGTGAGCGGCTCGCCGATCGCCTTGACGCCACTGTCGGCACTCGCCTCCAGCTCCGACGCCAGCCCCTCCATCTCCGCGAGCAGCGTGTGCATCGCCGCACCACCGTCCTTGTACGTCTTGCGCCCGATCAGGTCGTTGGCCTGGATGCCCGTGGTGCCCTCGTAGATGGTGGTGATCCGCGCATCCCGGTAGTGCTGCCCGGCACCGGTCTCCTCCACGTACCCCATGCCACCGTGGACCTGCACCCCGAGACTCGCCAGCTCCTGGCCCACCTCCGTGCACCAGCCCTTGACGATGGGGATGAGCAGATCCACCCGCGCCTGCTGGCGCCTGCGCTCCTCGCTGTCCGGGTGCCGGCGGCTCAGGTCCATGGACCACGACGCCGAGTAGGCCAGCGCCCGCATGGCCTCGATCTGCGCGCGCATGGTCAGCATCATGCGCTTGACGTCCGGGTGGTGGAGGATGCTCACCGTCTTTGAGGCGTCGCCCCCGGCCGGCGTGCCCTGGATGCGCTCGGCGGCGTACCAGCGCGCCTGCTGGTAGGCGCGGTCGGCAATGGCCAGCCCCTGCACGCCCACCTTGTGGCGCGCCTCGTTCATCATGGTGAACATGTACATCAGCCCCTTGCCCTCCTCGCCGACCAGGTAGCCGATGGCACCGCCATTGTCGCCGTAGGACATGGTGCAGGTGGGGCTCGCGTGGATGCCGATCTTGTGCTCGGTGTTCACACACCGCACGTCGTTCGCCTCGCCCGGGTTGCCGTCGGCGTCGGGCAGGGACTTCGGCACGATGAACAGCGAGATCCCCTTCACCCCCGCCGGCGCGTCCGGCGTGCGCGCGAGCACCAGGTGGATGATGTTCTCCGCGCAGTCGTGCTCGCCCCAGGTAATAAAGATCTTCTGCCCCTGGATGAGGTAGTGATCCCCCTCGGGGGTCGCGCGCGTGCGCACCGCGGCGAGATCCGAGCCCGCCTGGGGCTCGGTGAGGTTCATGGTCCCCGACCACTCGCCGGAGACGAGCTTGTGCAGGTAGGTCGCCTGCTGCGCCTCGGAGCCGTGGGCGTGCAGCGCCTCGATGGCGCCGGCGGTGAGCAGCGGCCCCAGCGCGAAGCTCATGTTCGCCGCCTGCCACATCTCCTGGGTGGCCGTGGCCACCAGCTCCGGCAGCCCCTGCCCGCCGAAGGCCTCGTCACACTGCACGCCGTTCCAGCCGCCCTCGACGAACTGCTGGTACGCCTCAACAAACCCAGCGGGCATGGTGATCGCGCCATCATCCCAGCGCACGCCGGCCTGATCCCCCGACTGGTTCAGCGGCGCCAGCACCCCGCCGGCGAACTTCGACGCCTCCTCCAGCACCGCGTCCACCAGCTCCGGGCTCGCCTCCTCGAACCCCGGCAGCCCACTGATCGCGTCCAGATCCAGCAGCTCCTGCATCACAAACTTCATGTCCCGCGTCGGGGCGGTGTAGTCGGTCATGGTGTCGGTTTCTCCCCGTTCGATGGCAAAGCGCCAACATACTCTACCGTATGGACTATGAGGCTACCGCGCCCCGGCGGCCGGGTAAATCCCCTGCGCGCACTGGCGTGAACCCGTTCACCGCGCAGCCTCGGGGCCGCCCCGTCGCCGCCGTGGAGCATGGCACTGGCGGCGGCGAGATGAGTATACTCGAAGCCCTCGGGAGCCACGCCTTCACGGCCTGATCCGGCGGGCGGGCTCCGCATCCGAAGTCGTTGCCAAGGAGTCGCGCGTGTCGTTGATCCGCAAATCCCACAAGCTCGCCGATGTCTGTTATGACATCCGCGGCCCCGTGCTTGAAGAGGCGAAGCGCCTGGAGGATGAGGGGCACCGCATCCTCAAGCTCAATATCGGTAATCCGGCGCCATTCGGCCTGGATGCGCCGGACGAGATTCTCCATGACGTGATCCGGAATCTCCCCGCAGCGCAGGGCTACTCCGATGCCAAGGGGATCTTCTCGGCACGCAAGGCCGTGATGCAGCACTGCCAGCAGCGCGGCATCACCGAGGTGGCGCTGGAGGACATCTACCTGGGCAACGGCGTCAGCGAGCTGATTGTCATGGCCATGCAGGCCCTGCTCAACAACGGCGACGAGCTGCTGATCCCCGCCCCGGACTACCCGCTGTGGACGGCCGCGGTCAGCCTCTCCGGCGGGCGCCCGGTGCATTACCTGTGCGACGAGAACAACGGCTGGCAGCCGGACCTCGCGGACATGGAGGCGAAGATCACCGATCGCACCCGCGGCATCGTGGTGATCAACCCGAACAACCCAACCGGTGCCGTCTACAGCGAGGAGACGCTGAAGCAGATCGTGGAAATGGCGCGTCGCCACGACCTGGTGCTGTTCGCGGACGAGATCTACGACAAGATTCTCTACGACGGGGCGAAGCACTACCCGCTGGCGAAGCTGGCGGGCGAGACCCTGTGCATTACCTTCAGCGGGCTCTCCAAGAGTTACCGCGCCGCCGGGTTCCGGTCCGGCTGGATGTTTCTCTCCGGCGGCAAGGAGCAGGCGGCGGACTACGTGGAGGGGCTGAGCATTCTCGCCTCCATGCGGCTGTGCGCCAACGTGCCCTCCCAGTTCGCCATACAGACGGCCCTGGGCGGTTACCAGAGCATTGACGACCTGGTGGCACCCGGCGGACGCCTGCACGAGCAGCGCACCCTGGCCTGGGAGCGCGTCAATGCCATTCCCGGTGTTTCCTGCGTGGAGCCAACCGGGGCCCTGTACCTGTTCCCGCGCCTGGACCCGGCTGTCTACCCGGTGGAGGACGACCGCCAGCTGGTGCTCGACCTGCTGCGGCAGGAGCACCTGCTGCTGGTGGAGGGGACGGCATTCAACTGGCCGACCCCCGATCACCTGCGCATGGTGTTCCTGCCCCATCGGGAGGACCTGGAGAAGGCGCTGGACAAACTGGAGCGGTTTCTGGCGCGCCTGCGCAAAGCTGCCTGAGGAGGAGACATGCCGAAAAAGGGACTGGTGCTGGCCGTCGGGTTGACTCTCGCCGCGGCCGCCACGGCGGACGAGGATGTTCACGGATACTGGCTGTCGGAGGAGGGCACGGCGCAGATCGAGCTCGCCCCCTGCGACGACGATGACACGCTCACCTGCGGGCGGATCGTCTGGCTGGATGAGCCCTACGACGATGACGGCGAGCTCCTGCGGGATACCAACAACGACGACCCGGAGCTGCGCGACCGCGAGGTCGTGGGCCTGCGCATCGTCTGGGACATGGCCCGGGACGACAGCCGGGACCGCCGCTGGGACGGTGGCCGCATCTATGACCCCGAGAACGGCAATACCTACCGGGCCCGCATGACTCTCGCCGAGGATGGCGAAACCCTGGATCTGCGGGGCTACGTGGGGATTGCGGCATTCGGGCGGACGAGTACCTGGACCCGGGAGGCGTCCGCCAGGACGCTGGACTGACACCGGGTATTGCGGCGTGGTCCGCAATGCGAAACTCTGTTCCGAAGCTTGCTTTTTCTCCTCCGTCAGCATATACAGGAAACGAGTCGGCGACGATCGACGCACCAACGAGAACGATAAACCGGCCTGTCGGGCCGGGACCACGAAGCAAATAACAAAGGCCCGTTGAAGGCCATGTCCTGGAGGAGAACCATGACGAAGCCACGCCGCACCACCGGCCTGTTTGCCGGTCTTGCCACCGCGGGTGCCATCGCGCTCGCGTCCCTGTCCACCGCGCAGGCCGAGGACCCGATCCGCATCGCCTACATCGATCCCCTGTCCGGGCCGTTCGCCAATGTCGGCGATGCCGGGCTGAAGCATTTCCGCTTCGCCGCGGACCGCATCAACGACGAGGGCGGGATCAACGGCAGGCCGGTCGAGATCGTGCCCATGGACAACAACCAGAGCGCGTCCGAGTCGGCGCAGCTGGTGCAGCGGGCGGCCGACCGCGGCATCGATTTCGTCACCCAGGGCAACGGCTCCGACGTGGCCGGCGCCATCATCGAGACGGTCAACCGCAATAACCGGCGCAACCCGGACAACAAGCTGCTCTATCTGAACTACGCGGCGGTGGACCCGTCCCTGACCAACGAGCGGTGCAGCTACTGGCATTTCCGCTTCGATGCCGACACCACCATCAAGCTCGAGGCGCTGACCAACTACATGATGGAGCGCGACGACATCGAGAAGGTGTACCTGCTCAACCAGGACTACTCCCACGGCCACCAGATCGAGAGGCGGTTCGAGGAGCTGGCCGCCGAGAAGATGCCGAACGTGGAGATCGTCGGCAAGCAGCTGCACCCGATCGGTCAGGTGCGTGACTTCTCGCCCTATGTCTCCCGAATCCGCCAGTCCGGCGCCGATTCCGTGGTGACCGGCAACTGGGGCAACGACCTCTCCCTGCTCGCGCGCGAGGCGGAAGACGCCGGCCTGGACGTGAACTTCTACACCTACTACGCGGGCGGGCTGGGTGTGCCGGCCGCCGTGGGCCGCGCCGGCATCGACCGGGTGGCGCAGATCACCGAGTGGCACGCCAACGTCAACGTGGACGAAGGGCACGACGAGTACCGGGAATGGGTGGATGCGTTCAAGGAGCGCTATCCGGACATCGACTGGTACTACCACCGCGTCTACAACCTGATGTACATGCTCAAGGCGGCCGTGGAAGAGGCGGGCAGCACCGACGCCGAAGCGGTTGCCGCGGCGCTGTCGGGCATGGAGTTCGAGTCCCACACCGGCACGGTCACCATGCGTGAGGACGATCACCAGATGCTGCAGCCCATGTACATCTCGATCATGGACGATGACGTCGAGTACGACGCCGAGAACTCGGGCGTTGGTTTCCGGACGCTCTCCCGGATCGAGGTGGAAGATGCCACCTCGACGACGTCCTGCGAGATGAATCGTCCCTGAACCATAACCACAAGACCGCCTTGCTCCGGACCGGCCGCGCCGGTCCGGAGCGCTGACTCCGCGTCCTGCCGGTGGGGCTCGCATGCTAGAAACAATCACGTTCTCCCTGCTCAACGGCCTGTTGTACGGCATGTTGCTGTTCATGCTGTCCAGCGGCCTCACGCTCATCTTCGGAATGATGGGTGTGCTCAACTTCGCCCACGCCAGCTTCTACATGCTGGGTGCCTATTTCGCCTACACCATGGGCCTCTACACCGGGTTCTGGGTGGCGCTGTTTCTCGCGCCGATCGCCGTTGGCCTGATCGGCGCCGCCGTGGAGCGCTGGGGCCTGCGGCAGGTTCACCAGTACGGCCACGTGCCGGAGCTGTTGTTCACGTTCGGCCTGGCCTACGTGGTGGAAGAGCTGGTGCGGCTGTTCTGGGGGAATACCCCCATGAACTACCGGGTACCGGACGCGCTGAATTTCCCCCTGTTCTCGTTGTTCGGCACCAACTATCCGGCCTTCCGTGTGTTCGTGCTGGCGGTGGCCGTGGCCATGTTCATCGGCCTGTACCTGCTGCTCAAGCGCACCCGGGCCGGGCTGATCATCCAGGCGTCGCTGTCGCGCCCCGACATGGTGTCGGCGCTGGGGCACAACGTCCCGCAGGTGTTCATGTGGGTGTTCGCCTTCGGTACCGGTCTTGCCGCGCTGGGCGGCGTGGTGGGCGGCATTCAGCTGGTCACCGAACCCGGCATGGCCTTCATGATGGGGCCGATCGTGTTCGTGGTGGTCGTGGTGGGGGGGCTGGGTTCCATCCAGGGGGCGTTGATCGCCTCCATCCTCATCGGCGTGCTGCAGACATTCGCGCTATCCGTGGACTGGTCGCTGGCCAATCTGGGCATGGTGTTCGGCTACGCCGTCCCGCCGGAGAGCTTCTTCGCCACCATCTGGTACATGGACTCGACGCGCATCGCGCCGATACTCCCGTACCTGTTGCTGGTGCTGATGCTGATCTTCCGTCCGCGCGGCCTGATGGGGAAACGTGAATCATGAATACGACACGAGCACAGAGCGGCACCGTGGCGGGCGAGCTGGGGACCAGCGTGTGGCTCCGGCGCCTGTGGCCCTGGGTGCTGGCCGCGATCATCGCCATGGCACTGCCATTGATGGTCACCTCCAATCACGGGCTGACCATGATCAGCCACATGGGCGTGATGATCATCTTCGCCCTGTCCTACAACATGCTGCTGGGCAACACCGGGCTGCTGTCATTCGGCCATGCCGTCTACTTCGGGCTCGGCGGTTACCTGGCCATGCACATGCTGCGCTATATCGAGGCGTCGGGCTTCGGCATGCCGCTGGAACTGCTGCCGCTGGTGGGGGCGGCCGGCGGGCTGTTCTTCGGCCTGATCTTCGGTTCGGTCTCCACCCGGCGTGCGGGCGTGGTCTTCGCCATGATCTCGCTTGGCATCGGCGAAATGGTCACCGCCAGTTCGCTCATGTTCACCGGGTTCTTCGGCGGCGAGGCCGGCCTGTTCGGCAACCGGGAAGCGCCAACGTCCCTGTTCGGCATCGACTACGGCCCCGGGCGCAACGTCTACTACCTGGTGGCGGCGTGGGTGCTGATCTCCGCGGTGCTGATGTTCCTGCTCCGGCAGACGCCCCTGGGATGGATGGCCAATGCCGTGCGGGACAACCCGGAGCGGGCCCAGTTCGTCGGCTACAGCCCGACCATGGTCCGCTTCGTCCAGTTCGTGCTGGCCGCCACGTTTGCCGGCCTGGCGGGCGGGCTGTTCGTGATTGTCGACGAGATCATCACCGACGAGACCGTGGGCATGATCCAGTCCGGCCTGGTGCTGCTGAGTGCCTACATCGGCGGTATCGGCTTCTTCCTGGGGCCGGTGGTGGGTGCGGTACTGGTGGTGTTCCTGGAGAGCGAGCTCTCGTCGGTCACCGATGCATGGCTGCTGTACTTCGGCCTGCTGTTCGTGGCCGTGGTCATGTTCGCGCCCCAGGGCCTGTTCGGCGTTGCCTACCAGCAGGTCATGAGCTGGCGTGCCGGTGAGTGGGCTCAGTCGCTGCATGCGCGGCTGTACGCCACGGGGACGATGCTGGTCTTCATCATCGCGCTGATTGCCGTGGTGGAAATGGCCTATCACGTGCTCCGGCACTGGAATCCGCAGGCGCCCATGCCCCTGTTCTTCTTCACCATCGATGCCACCAGCGTGGTGCCGTGGCTGATCGCATTCGCGGTCATGGCCGGCGCGCTGGCGGTGTTCTTCCTGCACGCCCGGCCCGTCCTGCGGCGCGCACTCGACTCCGGGGAGGGGGCGTAATGAGCCAGGAGACAGCGCTGGCCCTCAAGGGGCTGACCAAGAACTTCGGCCGCGCGGAGATCATCCGCGGGGTTGATCTGGATATCACCGCGAACGAGCGGCACGTGATCATCGGCCCGAACGGCGCCGGCAAGTCCACGCTGTTCAACCTCATCAGCGGCCGGCTGGAGGCGTCCTCGGGCGCCATCGAGCTGTTCGGTCGCAACATCGACGGGTTGCCGCCGCACCGGGTGAACCGGCTCGGCCTCAGCCGGAGCTTCCAGGTCACCAACCTGTTCCAGAACATGACGGTCATGCAGAACCTCCGTTGTGCGCTGCTGTGGTCCGAGGGGCACCGCTACGCGTTCTGGAAGCTGGTCAACAGCCAGCAGGCAGTGACGGAGCGGGCCGAGGAGCTGATGGAGCGGCTGCACCTGACAGCCAAGCGGGACGTTCCCGCTTCCCTGCTCACCTATGCGGAACAGCGGGCGCTGGAGATCGGTGCGACCATCGCCTCCGGTGCCAGAGTGCTGCTGCTGGATGAGCCCACCGCCGGCATGAGCCGCACGGAGGCTGACGACATGGTGGAGCTGATCCGCGAGATCACCACCGACTGCACGCTGGTCATGGTGGAGCACGACCTTGGTGTGGTGTTCAACCTGGCCGACCGGATCTCCGTGCTGGTCTATGGCGAGGTCATCGCCAGTGATACCCCCGAAGCCGTGCGCGCCAATGCCGCGGTGCAGGAAGCCTATCTCGGAACGGAGGTGCACTGATGCTGGTCACCAACGAACTGCACGCCTACTACGGCAAGTCCCATGTGCTGCGTGGTGTCTCCATGGAAGTGCGCGCCGGCGAGATCGTCAGCCTCGTCGGTCGCAATGGCGTCGGGCGATCGACCCTGTGCAAGTCGATCATGGGCCTGGTTCCGCCTGTGGGTGACATCCACTTCGACGGGCGCCGCGTTACCGGTCAGCCGCCACACCGCATCGCGCATCTGGGTGTCGGCTACGTGCCGGAGGACCGGGCGATCTTCCCCGGGCTGACGGTGATCGAGAACCTGGAGCTCGGCGTCAAGCGACGCAGCGATGCCGCGCGCTGGGGGTACGATGAAGTCTTCAGGCGCTTCCCGCGCCTGCAGGAGCGGCGTGATACCCCGGCAGAGGCGCTCTCCGGCGGTGAACAGCAGATGCTGACCATGGCGCGCACGCTCATGGGCAATCCCCGGTGTATCATGGTGGACGAGCCCACCGAAGGGCTCGCCCCCCGCGTCGTTGCGGAGCTGGCGGAGCTCCTCAAGGAGATCGCCGCCGAGGGGATTGCCGTACTGCTGGTGGAGCAGAAGCTGAGCATCGCCAAGCAGATTTCCCACCGCATGTACGTGATGGGTGACGGCCGCATCGTGTTTGATGGAACACCCGCGCAACTGGAAGACAGCCCCGACATCCGCAAGGAGTGGCTGGAGGTGTAGGGGCGACGGGAGAACGAATGGCCGACTGGCGCCACTACTTTGCCTATGGTTCCAACATGCTGCCGGCGCGGTTGCTGGAGCGGACGCCCTCGGCGCACTGGCTGGGGGTGGGCCGTCTCCCGGGGTACCGCCTGCACTTCAACCACGTCAGTCGCGCCGACGGCACGGCCAAGTGCAACATCGAGCGTTGCGATGCCGCCGATGCCGCGGTATGGGGGGTCGTGTATGCCGTCCATCGGGAGGAGCAGCCGGTGCTGGACCGGGCCGAAGATCTCGGCACCGGTTACCTGATCGAGCCACGCCTGGTGCATTGCCAGGGCGGCTGGCAGGAGACGTTCTGCTACATTGCCGTGCCCGGCACGACGGATCCGGCCGCGCGACCGTTCCGCTGGTATCGCGATATCGTCCTCGCCGGGGCGCGGAACCATGCCTTTCCGGCGGCCTATATCGACCGGATCGCCCGGGAGAGGGCCGTTGAGGATCCGAACCCCCGACGGGCCGCCCACCACCAGTATCTGATCGACATGTCGCCTGATTGAGACGGGTTCTTTCGGACGAAATGCTCTTTTCTTCAATGAGTTTTGCGTGCATTCTCACGTGAAAGATCACCTCTTTCCCGTACTGGAGTGCACCCCATGCCCCGGAGCCTGGTTCTGTTGTTCGTGTCTGTCCTTTTCCTGGCACAGACGGCTGCTGCATCCGACCGGCTCGACAACCAGCGTGACCTTTTCCGGGAGGCCCATGAGCGTATCGGGCTCGGGAAGTCCGTGGACATGGACGCCCTCCGGGACCAGCTCCAGGGCTATCCGCTGCTGCCCTACCTGATCTACGCAGACCTGCTCAGCGATACCGGTAATCTGACGGCGGAGGAGGTGGAGGCGTTTCTCGAGGACTACGGCGACCTGCCGCTGGCGCGTGGTTTCCGCGGGCAGTGGCTGCACGAGCTTGGAGCGCGGGAGGAGTGGGAAACCTATCAGGCCTTCCACCGGGGAGGCGGCAGTGCCACCCTGCGCTGCTACGGCCTGCAGGCGCGCCGGGCGAATGACGGTATCGACGAAGACTGGCTGCGGGAAGCCCGCGGGCTCTGGCTGGTGGGGCATTCGCAGCCGTCGGCCTGCGACCCGGTGTTCAGCGAGCTCTACGATCGGGATGCGCTCACCCCTGACCAGCGCTGGGAGCGCATCACCCGCGCCATGTACAACGGCAACGCCAGCCTCGCCCGGGCACTGCGGTCCCGGCTGGAGGACGATGACCAGGAGTGGCTGGACGACTGGTTACGCCTCAACCGTGACCCGGCGGCCGCACTGGCCGATCCGGATTTCGAGGTGGACAGCCGCCGCGGGCGCCAGCTGGTGCGTTTCGGTGTGCGGTTGCTGGCGCGCAGCGACCGTGACACGGCGGCAGAGCGCCTTGAAGACTACGTGGAACGCGGGGATCTCCCGCGGGAGATGGCGCTGGAGCTGCAGCGCGAGATCGCCCTGCGAGCGGCCTACTCCCGTGACGACAACGCCCTGGAGCTGCTCGATCAGCTGCCGGAGGCCGCAGGTAACGACACCGTGCGCGAGTGGCAGGCGCGCATCGCCGTGGGGCAGCAGGACTGGCCGCGAGTGATCGACGCGGTGTGGGATCTGCCGGCGGAGCAGCGCGAACAGGCGGAGTGGCAGTACTGGCGTGCCCATGCCCTGTGGATGACCGGTGCCAAGGAGCGCGCGGAAGACTTGCTCGAACCGTTGGCCCGCACGCGCAACTATTACGGCTTCCTGGCCGCGGACGCGCTCGGGCGACCCTATGCCATGAACGAGGCGGATCTGGATCACGATGCCGAGCGCCAGGCGGCGCTGGCGAGCCGCCCTGAAATCCAGCGGGCGCGGGAGTTGCGGGAGGTCGGTCTGATCACGGAAGCGCGGCGGGAGTGGGAGGCCGCTCTCGCCGGTGCCGACACGGATACCCGGGCCCAGGCGGCCATGCTGGCGCTGGGATGGGGCTGGTACGATCGTGCCATTCACAACGCCAACCAGGCCGGGCTGCACAACGCCCTGTCCCTGCGCTTCCCGGTGGGATTCAGTGATGTGCTGGAGCCCGCCGCCGCGGCGGCCGATGTGGACCCGGCACTGGTCTACGCGGTGGCCCGCAAGGAGAGTGCGTTCTCCCCGGATGCCCGCTCCCGGGTGGGGGCACGGGGCCTGCTGCAGGTGATGCCCGAGACGGGCCGGCGGGTTGCCGATGGCCTCGGCGTGTCCGATCCCGGCGGCGTGGATCTCTACGAGCCCGCCACCAATGCACGCCTGGGGGCCGTCTATCTGGGGCAGATGATCGACCGCTTCGACGGCAACGTCATCCTTGCCGCGGCAGCCTACAACGCCGGCCCGGAGCGCGCTGCCCGCTGGCTGGAGGACAACCCCGGCCAACCCGCCGCCGTGTGGATCGAGAACATCACCTTTGGTGAAACCCGCGACTACGTCAAAAGCGTGCTCGCCTTCCGCGCCGTCTTCGACAGCCAGCTCCGCGGCGAGCCCCGGCGTCTGGCAGGGGTCATGCCGGTCATGCCCGGTGAAGAGACCGCGGAGCTGGTCCTCGGGGAGGAGGCCGACGGCGACAGCTGACCCGGACCTCTGTTTCGCCCCGGGGCCTTGCGTGAGTGCGCCCGGCCGCAGAGAATGTGCGCTTGTCGCATTCCCGGCGGCGGCCACCCCGTGCCGCCGCCTCCCCTGACTGGAGGTAGCGGATGTCCACCGCGTCATACCCGGAATCCCCATGTGTCGGGCTCTGCCAGATGGACGGGCAGCGGCGGTATTGCATGGGCTGTGGTCGCACCCTGAACGAGATTGCCACCTGGTCGCGCATGAGCGTTGACGAGAAGCGCGCCGTGCTTGAGCGTGTCGGAGACAGCGGTTCGGGGCGGGATGCGCACAAGGCGGAGTGATTCATGGTCAAACTGACACGCATCTACACGCGCACGGGGGATACTGGCAGCACCGGGCTCGGCGATGGCTCCCGGGTGCCCAAGCATGGCGAGCGGGTGACCGCCTTCGGCACGGTGGACGAGGTGAATGCCGTCCTCGGTGTTGCCCGGCTGCACACGGACGCACCGGTGGCCGCGGACCTGGAGCGTATCCAGAACGATCTCTTCGACGTGGGCGCGGACCTGTGCACGCCCGAAGAGGATGAGCCGGCGTTCCCGCCACTACGGGTGAGCGAACAGCAGGTGCACTGGCTGGAGCAGCGGATCGATGCCCTGAACGTCGACCTGCCGAAGCTCACCTCGTTCGTCCTGCCCGGGGGCACGGCGAGTGCCGCACATCTCCACCACGCCCGCACCGTGGCGCGTCGGGCGGAGCGGGATATCGCCGCGCTGGCGGACGAGGAGTCCATCAACCCCGCCGCCCTGCAGTACATGAATCGCCTGTCCGATTACTTCTTCGTTGCCGCCCGCTTCGTCAACGCCGACGCCGGGGGCGACGTGCTCTGGGTGCCCGGCCGCAACCGCTGAGCCGGGCCTTCGTCCTTGGGAGCCGCCGTGGTCGCCGACCTGATCCGGCCCACCGAGCGCGGGCTCTACTGCCCGCCGGGCGAGTTCTACATCGATCCATGGCGGCCCGTGGAGCGGGCGGTCATCACCCACGCCCACGGTGACCACGCCCGCTGGGGGCACCGCGCCTACTACGCCAGCCATGCCAGCCGTCCGCTGCTGGAGCGGCGGCTGAGCCGCGATGCGCTGATCCTCGGCTGCGACTTCGATAAACCGTTCCGCCTCGGTGACGCATGGGTCTCGTTCCACCCGGCGGGACACATTCTCGGCTCGGCGCAGGTGCGCGTGGAGCACCGGGGGCGCGTCTGGGTCGCATCCGGCGATTACAAGCGCGACGCCGATCCGACCTGTGAGCCCTTCCAGGTCGTGCCGTGCGACACCTTTATCACCGAGGCCACGTTTGCACTGCCCATCTACCGCTGGGAGCCGGTGGCGCGGGTGGCCGGCGAGATCCACCAGTGGTGGACCGCCTGCGCACGCGCCGGGCAGACCGCCGTACTTTTCTGTTACGCGCTGGGCAAGGCGCAGCGCATTCTCGCCGAACTGCTGGCCTACACGCGCGACACCGCCTTTCTGCACGGCGCCATGGTGCCCCTGGTGGACGCTTACCGGGATGCCGGCGTGTCCATGCTGCCCACGGAGCCGGTCAGTGCCATGCCGCGGGGCCACGATTTCGCCGGGGCACTGGTGCTGGCGCCGCCGTCAGCCGCCGGTGGCACCTGGATGCGTCGCTTTCGCCCGGAGTCCACCGGCTTTGCGTCCGGCTGGATGCGGATTCGCGGCAATCGCCGGCGGCGCGGTTATGATCGCGGCTTCGTGGTCTCCGACCATGCCGACTGGCCGGCGCTGCTCCAGACCATTCGTGACACCGGCGCGCGGCGGGTGCTGGCGACCCATGGCCGCACGGACGTGCTGGTGCGTTACCTCAATGAGGTGGAAGGGGTGGATGCACAGCCCCTGGTGACCGACTACGGCGGCGAGGCGGACGACTGATGCAGCGGTTCACCGCACTCTACCAGGCGCTGGACGAGACCACGGCCACTTCCGCCAAGGTGGCCGCCATGGAGGTGTATTTCCGCGACGCGCCGGCCGCCGACGCCGCCTGGGCGGTCTATTTCCTCACCGGGCGGCGTCTGCGCCGGCTGGTGCCCACCGCCGAGCTGCGGGCCTGGACGCTGGAAGCCACCGGCCTGCCCGCCTGGCTGCTGGAGGAAACCTACGCCGCCGTGGGCGACCTGGCCGAGACACTGGCGCTGCTGCTGGATCAGCCGTTCGCACCACCGGAGCAGGATGCTACCCCGTTGCACGTCTGGGTCGAGCAGCGCATTCAGCCGCTGCGGCACATGACCACGGAAGCGCGCCGCGACGCGGTGCTGGCGTGGTGGGCGGCGCTGCCCACGCCGCAGCGGTTCGTGCTCAACAAGGTGCTCACCGGGGCGTTCCGCGTGGGCGTCAGCCGCCGGCTTGTTATCCGCGCGCTGGCCCGGGTCAGCGGGCTGGAGACGGCCACCCTGGCCCACCGGCTCATGGGGCAGTGGCAGCCCACGCCGGCGGCGTTCGACGCCCTGCTTGATCCGGAGGAGCGGGGCGAAGACCGCTCCCGGCCCTATCCGTTCTTTCTCGCCTCGCCGCTGGAGACCGGGCCGGCGGCGCTGGGTGATCGCAGCGAGTGGATCGCCGAGTGGAAGTGGGACGGCATTCGCGGGCAGCTGCTCCGGCGTGATGGCGAGTGCTTCATCTGGTCCCGGGGCGAGGACATGATGGCCGGGCGTTTTCCCGAGATCGAGGCGGCGGCCGCCGCCCTCCCGGACGGCGTGGTGCTGGATGGCGAAATTCTCGCGTGGCAGGACGACGCGCCGTTGCCGTTCAACGTGCTTCAGCAGCGGATCGGGCGTCTGCGGCCGTCTGCCAGGATTCAGCGTGACGCGCCGGTGATCTTTCTCGCCTACGATCTGCTGGAGGCCGACGGTGCCGACTGGCGGCCGGAGCCCCTGGAGGTGCGCCGGCAGCGCCTGCGGGACGTGGTCGGTGATCGGGCCGGTGCACTGCGGCGGGCCACCGCGCTCGGGGGCGACAGCTGGGCCGCTCTGGCAGCGCTGCGCGAGACCGCCCGGGAGGCGGGCACCGAGGGCATCATGCTCAAGCGCCGCGGCTCACCGTACCGGGTCGGTCGCACCCGTGGCGACTGGTGGAAATGGAAACTGGCTCCGCGGACGGTGGACGCCGTCATGCTCTACGCCCAGCCCGGGCACGGGCGGCGCTCCAGCCTGTTCACGGATTACACCTTCGGCGTGTGGGACGGCGACACGCTCGTCCCCGTGGCCAAGGCCTACTCCGGACTGGACGATGCCGAGATCCAGCGCCTGGACCGCTGGATCCGCAACAACACCGTCGAGCGTTTCGGCCCGGTCCGTTCGGTCGCGCCGCAGCAGGTGTTCGAGCTGGCGTTCGAGGGGCTGGCACCCTCCCGGCGGCACAAGTCGGGCGTCGCCATGCGTTTTCCACGGATCAGCCGCTGGCGGGAGGATCTGGCCCCCGACGACGCCGATACCCTGGACGACGTCAGGGCCATGTTGCCCTGACCGCCGCGATCAGAATTGCAGGTTCACGCTGGCCGAGGCGACGCCAATGCGGTCCAGGTCCACGTCCACGTCGTTGCCGTCCGCGCCCTCCGGGTCGGTGCGCAATCGGGTGAACAGTTGCCGGGCGCCCAGTTCCACATGGACTGTCCGGGTGATCTCCACCATGACGCCGGCCTGGGCCGACAGCCCCGGCATGGTGTCGATGCTGTTGTCCCCGTTCCAGCTCAGGGTGACGGCGCCGCCGCCGAGGCCGCCGTAAAGCTGGACGCTCGGCGCCACGCGCCAGAGAAAGTCCTGATTCACCGTGAGCGAGGTGAGAAAGAAATCGCTGCCGGAGATGATGGACCACTGGCCGTACAGGCGGGAGTTGGGCCGCACCATGCCGACGCGCAGCTGCAGCCCCAGCTCATCCTCGGTGCCCACATCGAAGTTGTCGCGGTCATCGCTGTCGAAGTGGACACGGTGCTGGCCCACCCCCACGCCGAAGAAGGAGTCCTCTGCGGAAACGGTGGCCGGCAGCGTCATGGCAGCCGCGGTGGTGAAGGCCAGCAGGGCAGGCCATGGCCGGCGCGTGACTCGGTGTGCGGGCATGGTCGCGTCTCCTTGTCAGAACCTGAAATTCACGCCGGCATGGACCATCCGCAGGTTGCGGACCTGGACCTTGCCGCCGCCATCGTTGCCATCAAACTGGCGGCTGAACTCCGTGTGCAGATAGCGGTAGCCGATCTCCACCTGGACGAGATCCGTCACCTCGATCAGGCCGCCGCCGCGCAGGCCCGCCACATAGCTGCTGTCGCGCTCGCCGCGGACGCCGAAGTTGTCGCCGCCGCCGAACGGGTCGTTACTGTTCCACTCGATGCGCCCGTAACCACCGACGATGCCCACATAGCCGGAGAACAGGTCACCGCCCGGTATGAGGTAGTCCAGCGACGCCATGGTCAGCCATAGCTCGCCTTCATCGTAGTTGGTCCGGGCCAGCTCCACGTCGTAGCGGGCCGGACGGCCCGTGCGTCCGAGCCGGAGCAGCAGCCCGTCGCTCAGGGAGTTGGTGCCGCTGCCTGCGCCGTCCTCGGCGCGCATCCGCGACTGGGCCGTAAAGCCCGCGATCCCCGCGTACATGCGCCGGTCCACCTCCAGGGCAACGGCGCGCCCGTCCGCGGCAGCGACGGCCGGAAAGCCGAGCAGGAGCGCAAGGCCGGGGAGGAGCAGTTTTCCGTATCGCGTCATGGCCTGGCTCGTGGATCCACGCTGAGAGGATTATGTAGGCATAATGCCACCCATGCGGCCCGAACACCGAATCCAGCGTTGGTTTGCGTCGCGTGACTGGGCCGTTTTCGACTTCCAGCGCGCGGCGTGGGACGCCTACCTGTCCGGCCGCAGTGGCCTGATCCACGCGCCCACCGGCACCGGCAAGACCCTGGCGGCGTGGTTCGGCCCGCTGCTGGAGGCCTTGCACGATCCGCCGGCCTCACCACCGCCGCTCACGGTGCTGTGGATAACGCCACTGCGTGCGCTTGCCGCCGATACTACGGGCCATCTTGCGGAGGCCGTCACCGAACTCGGCCTGGAGTGGACCGTCGAGCAACGCACCGGTGATAGCTCCAGTGCCACCCGCAGCCGGCAGCGGCGGCGTCTGCCCACGGCCCTGGTCACCACGCCGGAGAGCCTGTCGCTGCAGCTGAGTTACAGCGACGCCCACGCGCGCTTTCGCCATCTGCGCTGCGTGGTCGTGGATGAATGGCACGAGCTCATGGGCAGTAAGCGGGGCGTGCAGCTGGAACTCTGCCTGGCGCATCTGCGCACGCTGTGCCCCGGGCTGCGGACGTGGGGGCTGTCGGCGACCCTGGGCAATCTGGACGAGGCCCGGGACGTCTTGCTGGGGCCGGACCAGCCCGGCGACCTGATCCAGGGCCTGCTGCCGAAGCGCACCGCCATCGACGCCGTCATCCCGCAGCGCATGGAGCGCTTTCCCTGGGCCGGCCATCTGGGGACGAATCTTGTCCGGGATGTGCTCGCGGCGCTGGATCGGGCCGACACCAGCCTGCTGTTCACCAATACCCGCTCCCAGGCGGAGCTGTGGCATCAGGCGCTGCTGCAGGCGCGACCCGACTGGTTCGACCAGGTGGCGCTCCACCACGGGTCGCTGGACCGCAGCGTGCGCGACCAGGTGGAGGTCTGGCTGCGCGAGGGGGCGATCCGCTGCGTGGTCGCCACCTCGAGCCTGGACCTGGGCGTCGATTTCACCCCGGTGGACCAGGTCCTCCAGGTGGGCAGCCCCAAGGGGGTGGCGCGGCTGGTCCAGCGTGCCGGGCGCAGCGGCCATCAGCCCGGCGCCGAGAGCGCGGTCTTGTGCGTGCCGACCCACGCCTTCGAGCTGGTGGAGATCGCGGCGGCGCGGGACGCGGCCGTGGCGGGAGAGGTGGAAGCGCGGCGGCCGCTGCGGGGCTGTCTCGACGTGCTGGTCCAGCACCTGGTGACGCTCGCACTGGGGCCGGGGTTTACCGATGCGGCCCAGCTGGCGGAGGTGCGCACCACCCACGCCTACGCCGGTCTTGACGCGTCGCAGTGGCGCTGGCTGCTGGATTTCATCACCACCGGCGGCAGCACGCTCAAGGCGTACCCCCAGTACCGGCGGGTGGAGCGCGATGGCGACGTCTACCGGGTCACCGACTCCACCATCGGCCGCCGCCACCGCATGGCCGTCGGGACCATTACCGCGGACAGCATGGTGCGGGTGAAGTATCAGCGCGGCGGCCTGATCGGCTTCGTGGAGGAGGCGTTCATCGCACGCCTCAAACCCGGCGAGCAGTTCCTGTTCAGTGGCCGGGTGCTGGAGCTGGTCCGCGTGCGCGACATGACGGCGCAGGTCCGCAGCGCCAGGGGCCGTACCCGCGCCGTGCCCCGCTGGATGGGCGGGCGCATGCCGCTGTCCACCCGGCTCGCCGACGGCGTCGGCGCCCGTCTGGAGCAGGCGCGGGACGGCCATTACCACGGTGCGGAAATGACCGCCGTAAGGCCGGTGCTGGAAGCCCAGCGCAGTGCATCGGCCCTGCCCGGGCGGGATGAACTGCTGGTGGAGCGCATCGGCTCCCGGGAGGGGCAGCATCTGTTCGTCTACCCCTTTGCCGGGCGGCTGGTTCACGAGGCGCTGTCCGCGCTGGTGGCATGGCGGCTCACACGGGAGGCGCCGGCCACGTTCGGCTTCTCCATGAACGACTACGGCTTCGAGCTGGTCTCCCGGCGGCTGCCGGAGGTGGACGGTGATGTGCTCGCCCGGGTGTTCTCGCCGACGGATCTGGATGCGGATCTGCGCGCCAGTCTCAATGCTGCCGAGATGGCGCGCCGCCATTTCCGCGAGATCGCACGCATCGCCGGCCTGGTGTTCGAAGGGTACCCCGGTCGCGGCAAATCCACCCGCCAGGTCCAGGCGTCCAGCGGGCTGATCTTCGACGTGCTGCACCGGTATGATGCCGATCACCCGCTGCTGCTCCAGGCCGAGCGCGAGGTGCTCGAGAGCCAGCTGGAACTTGACCGGTTGCGAGACCTGCTCTGTGGGCTGCAGGCCAGGCGGTTGCTGCTGACCCGCCCCCGCCGGCTGACACCCCTGGCCTTTCCCCTGTGGGTCGGTCGGGTGCAGTCGCGGGTGAGTTCCGAAGATTGGCAGACACGCGTCCAGCGCATGCTGGGCCAACTGGAGCGCCAGACCCCCGATGCCTGACCCCGCCCCCTGGTCCGACGCCCCGCTGGCCGGCGCCGCCCCCTGTGACGTCGCCGGGGAGCGGCTCTGGTTATTGCCGGGCCGCGCCCTGCTGTGGCCGCGTCGCCGCTCCCTCCTGGTCGCCGACCCGCACTTCGGCAAGGGCGGGGTGTTCCGGCGGCGGGGCGTGCCCGTGCCCGCCGGCGGCACCGGGGCCGACCTGCAGCGCCTGTCGTCGCTACTGGCACGCACTGCTGCAGAGCGCCTGGTGATCCTCGGCGATTTCTTCCACGGCCGGCCGGAGGCCGGGGAGCCCTGGCTCGACCGGTTCACGACCTGGCGGCAGGCCCATGATGCGGCCACGGTCACCGTGGTCGCCGGTAACCATGACCGCCACGCCGGTGCCCCGGACCCGGCCTGGGCGCTGGACTGGCACGATGCACCGCTGACGGAGCCGCCGTTCCTGCTGGCCCATGAGCCGGTGACCGCCCGCGACGGCGCCTACGTGCTCGCCGGCCATCTGCATCCGGTGTGGACGCTGGGGGGTGGCGGTGACCGGCTGCGCGTGCCGGTGTTCTGGTTCGGTGTCGGCGGGGCGGTGCTGCCGGCCTTCGGTGGCTTCACGGGCGGCATGGCGGTGCAGCCCGGACGCGGTGACCGCCTGTTCGCGGCAGGGGAGGAGGCGGTGGTGGATTGTGGGGTCAGCGTGCGTTGATCACCCGCTGCAACCAGCCGAGCCGGGCATTGCCCACGGACAGCGTCAGCGTGCCTTCCCCGTGGACGAGCCAGCGCAGCGTCCGGCGGTGACCGCTTCCCCCAGACCGCTGGAACCACGGCATGTGGCGCATGGCCCCGGCGCCGATGCCCCAGCCTTCCAGGTGGCCCAGCTCCCGGCGGGCGTCGGCCGGGGCCGCGAGCCGGCAGCCGTGCGGGACCAGTTCGGCCAGTACGCCGTGGTTCCACGGCAGTGCCGCGCTGGACGGAATGCCGGCGGTGGAGAGGTAGCCGTGGTTCGCCATGGTGACGCTGACTTCGAACAGCTGTTCGTCGACGTTGCTGACCACCACTTCCTCGATGACCAGCCGTGGCAGCAGCGCGGCGACCCGGAGCCAGTAGCTGGCGACGCTCTCGCAGAGTGCCGGCAGTGACTCGGGCGGCGGATTCCAGATGCCGACCACCGGGTCGGCGCCACCGACCTCCACCGCGCCGAGCTGTGGGTGTTCCACGGGGGTCCAGTCGGTAAAGATGCGGCCGTGGTTGTGATCCCGGTCCCAGTCAGCCAGGCGCTGAAGGTCGTTGCGGTCCAGTGCGGTGTAGTGGTCGACGAAACGGGCCGGTGTCGGCATGTCCAGTCGCCGGAACAGGTCCCAGAGCTCACAGGCCACGGCCAGGCAGCCGCGCTGGTGATAGGCGAAATCCACCAGGTCGCCCCGCAGCGGCTGCTCCGGTTCATAGGTGAACTGCTCGTAGCCGCTGACCGTGGGGTAACCGGTGAACGTGGCGGCCCAGTCGGCAAGCTGCCGGTACAGGCGCCGGTCGCCCGGGTGCATGTGCGCATCCCCCTGCGTGCCCAGCGGGCGGATGAACACACCGCCGAACGTGTGCAGGTTGAGCCAGGCGAAGATGTTGGGATGGTCGGCGGCAAACCCCATGACTGCCGCGGTCTCCGGTTCGCTCCCCGGGAAGGCCCCGGCACCGGTCTGCTGGGGCTCGGGCCGCCAGTCCCAGGGGAAGTTGCGGTTGAGATCGGCGGTGTTGGCCAGTGGGTCGGCGTCCGGGACTGTCTCGCCGTCGAAGTCGATGATCTCCCCCTCGGGGTAGAGGCGGAACCATGGCGGCGGGTCGTCGATCTGCCGCGGCAGCATGAGCCCCGGAAGGCCCTCCGCGGCGACGAAGTCGCCGGCAGCATCAGGGATGCGCATGCAGCGGCAGCGGCCGTCGCCGCTCATGTCCCGGGGCTGCCACCAGGGGGCATGGCCGGTGGTGTCGTGGCGGCGTGGCACGGAGCGGACGAAACCGCCCCGCTCCAGCACGGCTTCGGCGCCATCCGGGGAGAGTCGCGGGAGGACGTAGAGCTGGATGTCCCTGAGCGTCTCCAGCAGTGGCGCCGGGAGCTCGGCCGCCGCGGCCCGTGGCTCCACGTGGATGCGCAGCACCGCCTCGGCAATGGCCAGTGCCACGCTGGAGGCCGCCACTTCGGTGCCGTGCATGTTGCCGTCCACCCAGGCAGCGGGGCGCTGCGTGCCGGGGTTGCGGCTGATCTCCAGCAGCCAGATGTCACGGCCCTCGGCGCTGGTGCCCAGGCTGTGCAGGCGCGTGATGTCGGGGTAGGTGTCGGCCCATGCCCGCAGCTGCGACGTCAGCTCGGCGAACCGCAGGTAGCGGTGGCGGAAGCCCTGGTTGACGGAGTCGATGGCGGCCATGGGTGTATCCGGAAACAGCCGCACGGTGCGGATTCACCGCTTGTATAGCCCATCCATCGGGTGTTGTCAGCGCGCCGGGATGATCTCCGAGAGCGTTTCCGCGGTGCGCTCCCGGGCCAGGCGGATGAACGCATCGATGAAGGGCTTGTCCCGGTCTTCGGAGCGGACGGCGGCGTACAGCGTGCTCCAGAGCCCGTTCTCGCCCAGCGGGCGGGCGTCGACACTGGCCTGATCCTGGTACTCGCGCAGCGCCCAGTTCGGCAGTGCGGCGACACCGCGACCGTTGGCGACGAGCTGGACCAGCATGACGGTCAGCTCCGCCGTCCGGCGCTCGGCGGGCTCCAGCCCCGCCGGCTCCAGGAAGCGGCTGAAGATGTCCAGCCGGTCAGGGCAGACCGGGTAGGTAATGAGCACCTGATCGGTAAGGTCATCCGGCGTGATCCAGTCGCGCCGGGCCAGCGGCGACTGTCGTCCCACGGCCAGCAGCATTTCGTACCGGAACAGCGGCACGTAGGTGAGTCCGGCCAGGTCCTCTTCCGGGTCCGAGGTGATGACCAGGTCCACGTCGCCCCGGTACAGGGCGGGCAGGGGGTGAAAACTGAAGCCCATGGACAGGTCCAGTTCCACCCCGGGCCAGTCGGGTCGGTAGCGGTCGAGGGTGGGCATGAGCCACTCGAAGCAGCTGTGGCATTCCACCGCCATGTGCAGCCGCCCGTGCTGGCCGTCGCCGGTGTGGCGCAGCTCGCCCTCGGCGCGCTCCACTTCGGGGACGATCCGCTGCGCCAGCTGCAGCAGCTGCTGTCCCGCCGGTGTCCAGCGCAAGGGGCGTGATCGCCGGAAGAACAGCGGCGTGTCGAAGTGGTTCTCGAGGCTGCGCAACTGGTGCGACAGCGCCGACTGGGTGATGTGCAGCGTCTGTGCGGCGGCCGACAGGTTGCCGTTCTCATGGATGGCAAGCAGCGCCCGGAGATGTCGGAGATCCAGAAACATGAATGCGTCTCATGTTTGTGATGATGAATGCGAGATTGTTTCACTCTTTGATCTGGCAAACAATACTCGGGAGTCCTGAGGGCCGCCCGTACCCCCGGGCTCGCGAGGAATGATCAGTTCCTTGCCCACCGTCCTAGTGGTCGGGTCACCTTGCAATGACCCGGCCCGTTTTTTACACTCCCGCCTCATCGTCATCGCGGGTGTAGCTCAGTGGTAGAGCACAACCTTGCCAAGGTTGGGGTCGTGGGTTCGAATCCCATCACCCGCTCCAGATTCCCGAAACGCCCCGGGGGGATTTCCCCCGGGGCGTTCGTCGTTGTGGAGGTGTGACGTGTCCGCGCCGCAGACGCATCGCTTGACCGTTGGAACTGTCTCCCGTGACCTGCCCTTGATGGAGGTGGCAGCCGGCCTGCGCATCGCCGTGCTCAACATGCTGGGGGATACGGAGCTGGTGGAGGCCGCCGCCACGCTGCTGGCTGGTCGCCTGGCCCGGCACGACTACGACACGCTGGTGACACCGGAGGCGAAGAGTATCCCGCTGGCCCACGCCCTGTCGGTGCGCACCGGCCATCCCTACGTCGTGCTGCGCAAGACCTGGAAGCCCTACATGGGCGAGGATGCGTTGCGCGCCACCACCCACTCCATTACCACGGGCAGTGAGCAGACCCTGTATCTCGACGCCAAGGACCGCCACCTGGTGGAAGGGCGCCGGGTCGTGCTGGTGGATGACGTGATCAGCACCGGCTCCACCCTGGCCGGCATGGAAGAGGTCATGGCGCTGGCCCGGGCCAGCGTCATCGCCAGGGCCGCCGTCTGCACCGAGGGTGATGACCCGGGTGACGCCATCGCGCTCGCCCACCTGCCGCTCTTCCCGGGCCAGTAGTCGCCGCCACGCGCCTGCCCGGGATTGCACCGCAACAGGGCGTCGCACCGGTGTGGCGCGCGATTGACAATCGGTTGCCTGGAATCCGCCAGCCTGTCATGTGTAGGCCTTGGGCACGGATGGACAACCGATCCGTCATGCCGGTAGCCCCTGTGGCCGACGAACCGGCCATGGTCGCCCAGGGGGCTTGTCCCGCGACGGTGCAGCGCCGGCGCTGGCGCGAAGCTGCGGGTCGAGCTGTTTTTCTTATTTAAATCAGTGATCTGCCTTGATTGTCGGGCGCTGGCCCGCGCCTTGCTAACAGCCTCCCCACGGCGCGCATCGTTCTGAATGCGCTCCAGTGTGCATGCCACTAGGCGGAGGCAATCATGGGAATTTCGCGACGCAAGCTTCTCAAGCTCGGGGGTGCCGCGGCAGCGGCCACGGCCGGGACCATCGGCGCACCGGCGATCATCAAGGCCCGGGAGACGTTCAACTGGCGCATGACCACCAGCTGGCCGGCGGGGCTGCCGTTCTATCAGACCGGTCCGGGCAGCGCCACGGACTTTGCGCGCCGGGTCGAGGCCATGTCCGATGGCCGCATCCAGATCCGCGTCTACGCCGCGGACGAGCTTGTGCCTGCATTCGAGGGGTTCGACGCCGTGTCGTCGGGCGGGCAGGTGCAGCTCAATCACGCCTGCTCCTATTACTGGGCGGGTGAGTCGTTCGCGGCGCAGTACTTCACCACCGTTCCCTTCGGCATGACCTTCCAGGGCTTCAATGCCTGGCTGACCGAGGGCGGCGGCTATGAGCTGTGGAAAGAGGTGTACGAGCCCTTCAATCTCGTGCCGCTCGCCGTGGGGTGCACGGGCGTACAGCCCGTGGGCTGGTTCCGTGAGCCGGTGGAGAGCCTGAGCGATTTCGACGGCCTGAGCATCCGCATGCCCGGTCTTGCCGGCGATGTCTACGATGCCATCGGTGCCAATGCCCAGTTGCTGCCGGGCGGCGAGATCTTCGCAGCCCTGGAGCGCGGCGCCATTGATGCCGCCGAGTGGGTCGGCCCCTACCTGGACCGGGAGCTGGGACTGCACAACGCTGCCAGCTACTACTACTCCAGCGGTTGGCACGAGCCCTCCACCACCACCGAGGTGATCATCAACAAGGATGACTACGAATCCTTGCCCGATGACCTCAAGGCGATCCTCCACAACGCCGCGGCCGCCTGCAACATCACGTCCCACGCCTGGCTCGAGGCGCGCAACGGCGATGCCCTGGACGACCTCACGGACAATCACGGCGTCACCTTCGACACCCTGCCGGAGGACGTGATCGAGGCGCTGTTCGAGGCAACCCGGGACATCATGAGCACCGAGGCCGATCGGGATCCCCTGGTGAAGAAGGTCAACGACAGCTTCTGGGCGTTCAAGAAGAAGCACGATCGCTGGCAGGAGAACAGCGAGACCATCTTCCAGACCCAGATCCGCGACAAGGGTCGCCGGATGCTGGACTGATCCGGGAACTGCTCGCGTGGGCACCGCCGTCATGACGGCGGTGCCCCGAGGGGGATCGTATGTTGCGTGCCGTCGTCCGGCTGGAATTCCTGCTCAAGCGCCTCACCGGTCTGGCCGGCTGGGTGGGCGTGATCGCCATGGGGCTCATGGTGGCCCTGGTGTTCACCAACGTGGTGCTGCGCTACGGCTTCGGCATTGGCGCGGTCTGGGCGCAGGAGCTGCAATGGTACCTGCTGTCGGTGATGGCCATGATGGGTATCGCCTACGCCATGCGTTACGACGATCACGTGCGCGTGGACATCTTCTCCCAGAAGTACTCACGCACCGGGCGGCTGTGGCTCCACTTTCTCACCGCCCTCGTTGTCGCCCTGCCGTGTGCCGTGCTGATCATCCATTTCGGCTATCCGTTCGCCGAGGGGTCCTTCCTGCGCGGTGAACGGTCGCCGAACTCGAACGGGCTGCCCTGGCGGTTCATCCCGAAAGGGCTGGTGATTGTCGGCTTTGCCTTCGTGGTCACCCAGGCCGTGGCCGAGGCGCTGGCCAGCGGTCGCCGCCTGACCCTTCATTACGCACGCCTGCTGCGGAGCTGAATGATGCCGTTGGAATATTACGCCGCCGGAATGATCATCGCCTTCTTCGTGCTGGTGCTCACGGGCATGCCCGTGGGATTCGCCGTGGCCGGAGTGGGGTTCCTGTTCGGGTTCATCGGCTTCGACGGCTGGCTGTTCGAACTGCTGCCGTCGCGCATCTATGGCGTGATCACCAATTACACGCTGCTGGCGATTCCGCTGTTCGTGTTCATGGGCGTGATGCTGGAGCGCTCGCGGATTGCCGAGCGCATGCTGGACGTGATCGGGCACTTGTGCGGCCGTCTGCCCGGAGGCATGGCGCTTGCGGTCATCCTCGTCGGTGTGCTGCTTGGGGCCTCCACCGGGATTGTCGGGGCGGCCATCGTGACACTGACGCTGATGGCGTTGCCGACGCTGATCCGGCGCGGGTACAACACGCCCATCGCCTGCGGCACCATCTGCGCCGCCGGCACCCTGGGGCAGATCATTCCGCCCAGCCTCGTGTTGCTGGTGCTGGCCGACATCATGAACATCTCGGTGGGCAGCCTGTTTGCCGCGGCGCTGGTGCCGGGGCTGCTGCTCGCCGTGCTCTACCTGGTCTATCTGCTGGGCCTGGCCTATTTCTACGCCGCGGATGTGCCCGCCATCGCCGAAGAAGAGCGGGCTGCGGTCGGCAAACTGCAACTGGCGAAGGATGTCGCGACCACCGTGGTGCCGCCATTGCTGCTGGTCTTCGCCGTGCTGGGGTCGATCATCGGCGGCGTGGCCGCGCCGACGGAAGCGGCCTCGGTGGGGGCGGTGGGTGCGTTGCTGCTGACCCTCGTCAGCGGCCGCCTGTCCCTGCCGGTGCTCTCCGAGACGCTGACCACGTCGGTGCGCATCAGCTGCATGATCTTCTTTGTCCTGATCGCCTCGCAGGTGTTCGCCCTCGCTTTCCGCGGGCTGGACGGGGAGTTCCTGATCCAGGACATGTTCGAGTTCGTCCCCGGGGGCGTGTATGCCACCCTGATCTTCATGTTGGTGCTGATCTTCCTGCTCGGGTTCTTCCTGGAGTGGATTCAGATCAGCTACATCGCGGTGCCCCTGTTCCTGCCCTTTCTGACGCAGGCCGGCGGTGATTTCTCCATGGTCTGGGTGGCCATTCTCATCGCCATGAACCTCCAGACATCCTTTCTGACACCACCCTTCGGCTGGTCGCTGCTGTTCATGAAGGGGGTGGCGCCGCCGGGCGTGACCACGCGGGACATCTACCGCGGGGCCGTGCCTTTCGTCATCATCCAGATCCTGGCCGTGGCCCTGCTGTTTGCCTTCCCCGGGCTGGTGCTGTGGTTGCCCGAGGCGATCGGCTGGTGAGTGTGAATCACGAACGAGGAGACGACATGGTCGTGAAAGCAAACGGGGATCCGCTGCGCGCCGCAGTGGTGGCCCCCCATCATCTGGCCGCCGAGGCCGGCGCCGAGGTGCTCGCCGAAGGCGGGAATGCCCTGGAGGCCATGACGGCCGCGGCCGCCGCCATCGCCGTGACCTATCCGCACATGAACGGACTGGGTGGCGACGGCTTCTGGCTGGTCCGGGAGCCGGGCAAGGCCCCCTGGGGCATCGAGGCGTGTGGCACGGCCGCCGCGCTGGCGACGCCGCAGTGGTACCGGGAGCAGGGTGTGGACACCATTCCCCACCGAGGGGGGCTGGCGGCCAATACCGTGGCCGGCACGGTGAGCGGCTGGGCGTTGGCGGAAAGCGCATCCCGGGAACACTGGGGTGGCCGGCTGCCACTGTCGCGGCTCCTGGCACCGGCGGCGACGTTGGCCCGGGATGGGTTCGCCATGACCGCGAGCCAGTCGGAGACGCTGGCAGACAAGCGCGAGGAGCTGGCGCCCCAGCCCGGATTTCACGAGGTCTTTCTGCCGGGAGGTGCGCCGCTGCCCGCCGGGGACCGGTTGCGACAGCCGGCACTGGCGGACCTGCTCGACCGCATCGCGGCCGCGGGGCCGGCGGATTTCTACCAGGGCGACATCGCCACGACCATTGCCATGGAGCTGGAGGCCGCCGGCAGCCCGCTACGCCGGTCCGACCTGAGCGGCTACTCGGCCCGTTACGTGGACCCACTGTCGCTCCAGCTGGACGACGGGGTGTTGGCCAACATGCCTCCCCCGACCCAGGGGCTGGCGTCCATGCTCATTCTCGGGGTCTACGACCGGCTCCGTCGAAGTCACCCGCACGCGGTGGACAGTGACGCCTACGTGCACGCCCTGGTGGAAGCCACCAAAGCGGCGTTCCGGGTGCGTGACCGGGTGGTGACGGACCCGGGCCGTGTGCCGCAGTCACCGTCGCAGTGGCTCAATGGCCCGGCGCTGGACCAGTTGGCCGCCGGTTTCGACCCGGATCATGCTGCACCCTGGCCGCCGTCCCGCGGTGGTGGGGATACGGTCTGGCTGGGCGCCATCGACGCGCAGGGGCGCAGCGTGAGTTTCATTCAGAGTCTGTTTCACGAGTTCGGCAGTGGCGTGACCATGCCGTCCCTGGGCCTGGTGTGGCAGAACCGGGGCTGCAGTTTCTCCCTGGACGCCGCGGATCTGAACGCGCTGGAACCGGGCCGGCGCCCGTTCCACACCCTGAACCCGGCCATGGCGGCCCTGGCCGATGGCCGGACGGTGGTCTACGGCACCATGGGCGGTGAAGGCCAGCCCCAGACCCAGGCGGCGATCTTCACGCGCGCGGTGCGCCACGGCATGGCGCCGGAGGCGGCCGTGGCTGCGCCCCGCTGGCTGTTGGGAAAAACCTGGGGGCACGGCACCGATTCACTCAAGGTCGAGGAGGACCTGGGGGCATCGGTGATCAGCGGGTTGCGGGATCGCGGGCATCCGGTGGACGTGGTGAGCGGTTGCAACAGCATGATGGGACACGCCGGCATGCTGATCCGCTCCCCGCAGGGGGACATCATGGCCGCGTCCGATCCACGCTGCGACGGCGGCGTGGCCGGAATCCGCTGAAATCGAATGGGAGAGGGTGGGCATGGGCGAGATGGCGCTGGGGGGAGTGATCGGCCTGATCCTGGGGCTGCTGGCGACCGGCGTGTTTGCCGGTGTCCTGGCCGGGCTGCTCGGGGTCGGTGGCGGCATCGTGGTGGTCCCCGTTCTGTTCCAGGTGTTCGCCCTTCTGGATATCGACCCGGCCGTGCGCATGCACCTGGCCGTGGGGACGTCCCTGGCGATCATCGTGCCCACGTCACTGCGTTCGGCACGCGCTCATTACCGGGCGGGCACCGTGGACACCGGGTTGCTGCGCGATCTGGGGGTGTCACTGGTGGTCGGAGTGCTTCTGGGGGTGGTGCTCAGCGCAGTGGTCTCCGGCGCCGTCCTGACGGCGGTGTTCGGTGTCATGGCGATGCTGGTGGCCGCCAACATGGCCCGGCGTGGCGGCCCGCCCAGGGTGACGGTGGAGCCGCCGCGCGGCGCTGTCCGGCACGGGATCGGTGCATTCATCGGCAGCGTGTCGACCATGATGGGCATCGGCGGCGGCACCCTCAGCGTGCCGATCCTGGATGCCCTGGGCTACCCCATCCGCCGGTCCATCGGCACCGCTGCGGCCATCGGCACCGTGATCTCCGTGCCGGGCACGGTGGGCTTCGTCTGGGCAGGCTGGGGTGCAGAGGCGCTGCCGCCCCTGAGCTTTGGGTACGTGAGCCTGCTCGGCGTCGCCGTGATCGCGCCGTTGACGGTTGCCTGTGCACCAATCGGGGTCAAGCTGGCCATGCGAATGGACACCACGCACCTGAAGAGGGCATTTGCCATCTTTCTGTTCGCCACGGCAGTGACCATGCTCTACAGCGTGGTCAGTGGCTGACGGTCACAGGCGCGGGCCGCCCCGGCGGTGTTTGACCCGGGTCATCAGCGTCTTGCAGTCCAGGCTCATTATGTAGTCACGGCCCAGGAGGTGTTGCTGCAGGAAGCGGTAGAGGCTCTCCGAGTCGTCGGTCAGTGTGTGGACATGCAGGCTCTGCATGTCGCTCATGATGTACAGGCTCACCACCTCGGGCGTATCCGCCAGTTCCCGCGCCGTTGTCTCCAGCCGCCAGGGGGCGACCTTGACGTCCACGAAGGTGGACAGGGTCTTGCCCACCTTGTCCGGGTTGAGGACCACCGTGAACTGCTCGATGAGGCCGTTCTCCAGCAGTTTATTGACTTGTTCGCGGGCGTAGGCGCGCGAGCAGTTCAACTCCCGGGCCATTTCCGCGTAGGACATGCGGGCGTTGCGGATCAGCAGTCGCAGTATCGGTGTTTCCAGGCTCAACGTTATCTCCTCCGTCGTCAGGTGCCAGGGGCGGAGCAACGGGCCTCCGGCAGCCGGGTGGAGATGCAAGAGCGCGGCCAGATGGCGGGTTCAGCCCAGGGGCAGCCAGGCGATCAGAACGGGCAGGAGAAAGGCTGTCATCAGGCCGGCCAGGCTGAGTCCCAGCCCGGCAAAGGCGCCGGCTGTGGCGCTGATGCTGAAGGCCTGGGCCGTGCCCAGTCCGTGGGCGGTGAGCCCCATGGCAAAGCCCTTGACCGCGTCATCGCGGATACGCAGCAGACGGATCAGCGCCGGCGCCATGATGCAGCCAAGACTGCCGGTGATCAGGACCAGGGCAGCGGTGAGAGAGGGCAGGCCGCCCAGTTGTTCGGCCACGCCCATGGCAATGGGGGATGTGACGGACTTCGGTGCCAGGGACATCAGGCTGGCCGGGCTACCGCCCAGCGCGGCGCCCACGGCGATGGCGGAAAGGGCGGCCACCGTGGTGCCGGTGATGCCCGCCACCAGCAGCGGCGCAAGCCAGTCTCGGATCTGCCGGCGGTGGTCGTAGAGCGGGATGGCCAGTGCCACCGTGGCCGGTCCGAGCATGAAGTGGATGAACTGGGCGCCCTCGAAGTAGGTGTCGTAGTCCGTGTCGGTGAGCAGCAGAATGCCGATCAGCAACCCCATGGACAGCAGCACCGGATGGAGTGCCGGGCTGCCGCCGAGACGCCGGTTCAGCCAGGTGCTGAACAGGAACACCAGCAGTGTCATGGTCAGCCAGAGCTGCGGCGAGGTGGCCAGGTAGACCCAGATGTCGGTGAGCTCTTCAGTGACCATGGGACACCTCAGGAACGGCCGCGGCGCCGACGCATGGCAAGCATGGCGCGCAGCGCCAGCATGGTGGCGATCAGGGTCAGCGCCGTGCTCACCACCAGCGCCACGCTGATGGCGAGCCAGTCTCTGGCGATGAGCTGGAAGTGGGCCATCATGCCGACCCCGGCCGGGACGAACAGCAGCGCCAGGTAGCGCAGCAGCGTCTCGCTGACGGTGCGCAGCCCCGTCGGGGGCTCACCGAACCAGATCAGCCCGCCCAGTAGCAGCACCATGCCCACCACCGGCCCGGGAACCGGGAGCCCGGCGAGCTGCACCAGCACTTCTCCGGCCAGCTGGCAGCCGAGAATGATGGCCAGCCCGTTGAGAATGTTCACGGATCGCCCCGCAGGCTGATTCGCCGCCAGCCCCGCTCACGGGCGGTGGCGTCCAGGGTGTCGTCCGGGTCCACCGCCACCGGGTGATCCACCCGGTGGAGCAGCGGCAGATCGTTGTGGGAGTCACTGTAGAAGTAGCTACCACGCAGATCGTTGTCCTGCTCCTGCAGCCACTCCTCCAGCGCGTGGACCTTGCCACTGCCGAAGGTGATCGGGCCGGTGATCTCGCCGGTGTACCGGCCGTTGCGCCACTCGGGGGTGGACGCCAGCAGGGCGTCCACCCGGAACAGCTCGGCGATGGGTGCCGTGATGAACCGGTTGGTTGCGGTGATGATCAGCGTCCGGTCACCCTGCGCAGCGTGTCGCTGCACCAGGTTGACGCCTTCCGGGAGCACCAGCGGGCGGATCCAGTCCCGTACGAACTCCTGCCGCCAGGCGTCGAGCTGCTCGGGCGCGTGCCGGGTCAGCGGGTCCAGGGCGAACCGCAGGTACGCCCGCGGGTCCAGGGTGCCGTCCAGGTACTGCCGGTAGAAGCGGTCGTTCGCCGCCTCGTATTCCGGGCCGTCGACGACGCCGCGCTTGACCAGGAAGCGGCCCCAGAGGTGGTCGCTGTCGCCGCGGAGCAGGGTGTTGTCGAGGTCGAAGATTGCCAGCGCCATGATGTGTCCGTTGGTTCGGGTGCGAAGGGTGACGCACCGCCGTGGGCGGGTGTGCGCCGTTTCCGGCAGTTTGCCGGTTCTTGATGGTTTGTGGAACAATGCCTGTTATCAACCCGAACATTGGAATAATTTCTAAGTGATTGATTCGGATGGATTCAGGGCAAACGTCGGCATTATCCTCTGCAACGAGGAGGGGCGGGTGTTCTGGGGCCGGCGAATCGGTCAGAACGCCTGGCAGTTTCCGCAGGGAGGCATCAAGCGGAACGAGTCCGCGGAGGATGCGCTGTTCCGGGAGTTGCACGAGGAAGTGGGGCTGCACCCGGAGCACGTGCAGTTGATCGGGGCGACCTCCGGCTGGCTGCGTTACCATCTGCCGCGCCATCTCGTGCGGCGGCATCAGCGGCCGGTGTGCGTGGGGCAGAAGCAGCAGTGGTTTCTGCTGCGCCTGACCGGCGGCGAGGGCGTGGTCCGCCTGGACAGGAGCGACACACCCGAGTTCGATGACTGGCGGTGGGTCGATTACTGGCGTCCGGCGCGGGAGGTGGTGTTCTTCAAGCGGCACGTCTATCGCAAGGCGCTGCGTGAGCTCGAGCCTCTGCTGTTCCCGGATGCCGCGGCGAAGACGCCGGGCGCGGCGCGCAGCTGAGCGGTCCGCCGTCTGCCGGGACCGGTTCTCCGGCATGGGACAACCGCCCGCCTTCCTGTACTCTGACACCAATCATCCAGGCGAATCGATCGGCCCGGCTCCGGCGCGGGTTCGCGGGCGCGACTTGAGACGAACGGCATGCTCCAGACCCTTCACAGCATCATCCAGGAGGTCAATGCGGCCCGCGGGCTGCAGCATGCGCTGAATATCATCGTCAAGCGCGTGGCCGATACCACCAACGTGGACGTGTGCTCCGTTTACCTGGTGGACCAGGACACCCAGGAGTACGTGCTGATGGCCACCCGCGGGTTGAACCCCGATGCGGTGGGACAGGTGCGCCTGCGCTTCGACGAGGGCCTGGTGGGGCTGGTGGGGGAGCGCAAGGAGCCGCTGAACCTGGAGAATGCCGAAGCCCATCCGCGTTTCCGCTATTTCCCCGAGACGGGCGAGGAGAAATTCCACTCGTTTCTCGGCGCCCCCATCATCCATTTCCGCCGTCTGCTCGGCGTGCTGGTGGTGCAGCAGACAGCGCGCCGTCGGTTCGGCGAGGAAGAGGTGGCATTCATCGTTACCATGGCGGCGCAGCTCTCCGGCGCCATCGCCCACAGCGAGGCCAGTGGTGGTGAGTCCAGCGGCGGTCTGCCGACGCCCCTGCCGGTGACCCGTCGCGCCCTGGAAGGGGTGCCGGGGGCGCCCGGTGTCGCGTTCGGCCGCGCCATGGTCGCCTATTCACCGGCGGACCTGTTCGCCGTGCCCGATCGCGCCGTGGAGGACGCGGAAAGCGAGGTGGCGGCGTTCCGGGCGGCGCTGAAGAGCGTCCGCGCCGAAGTGCAGGATCTGGCCGACCGGCTGGCGGACGCCATCCCCTCGGACGAACACATGATGTTCGACGTCTACCTGAAGATGCTCGACAGCGAGAGCCTGGTGGACGGGACGGAGCAGCGCATCCGCGAGGGCAACTGGGCCTGTGGTGCCCTGCGCGACAGTATCGCGCAGTACGTGAGTGTCTTCGACGAGATGGAGGACCCCTACCTGCGGGAGCGGGCCAGTGACATCCGCGATGTGGGGCGGCGCATTCTCATGCGCCTGCAGATGGACAGCGGTGACACGCGCTCGGTGCCCGAGGGCACGGTCCTGGTCGGCGAGGAGATCAGTGCCTCGCAGCTGGCGGAGATCCCCACGGAGCGGCTGGTGGGCGTGGTGACCGCGCGGGGGTCGGGCAACTCCCACGTGGCCATTCTCGCCCGCGCCCTGAACATCCCGGCCGTCATGGGGGTGGCCGAGCTGCCCGTGGGGCGGCTCGAGAACAAGCAGCTGATCGTCGACGGCTACAGCGGCCGCGTGCACATCGACCCGGACAAGCGGGCGCAGAAGGAGTACCGGCGTCTGCTGCGCGAGGACGCGGAACTCTCCCGCGATCTGCAGACCCTGCGGAACGAGCCGGCGCAGACGCCCTGCGGCTTTCCCATGGGGCTGTACGCCAACACCGGCCTGATGTCGGACATCACCTCGTCGCTGGCCAGCGGCTGTGACGGCATCGGCCTGCATCGCACCGAGTTCCCGTTCATGGTGCGGGAGCGCTTCCCCGGCGAGGATGAGCAGACGGTGGTCTACCGTCAGGTGCTGGAGCCCTTCGTGCCGCGTCCGGTGGTGTTGCGCACCCTGGACGTGGGCGGGGACAAGCCGCTGCCCTATTTCCCCGTGCGCGAGGAGAACCCGTTCCTCGGCTGGCGCGGGATCCGGCTGACGCTGGACCATCCCGAGATCTTTCTCACCCAGCTGCGGGCCATGCTGCGCGCCAATGCGGACTGCGGCAATCTGCGCATTCTGTTGCCCATGATCAGCCGGGTGCAGGAGGTGGACGAGACCCGCGTACTGCTGGACCGGGCGCGCGAGGAGCTGGCGGAGGAGGGGCTGGAGGTTGCCATGCCCCAGCTCGGCGTCATGGTGGAAGTGCCGTCGGCGGTATACCAGGCGGACAGCCTGGCCCGGCGCGTCGATTTCCTCTCCATCGGCAGCAACGACCTCACCCAGTACCTGCTGGCGGTCGATCGCAACAACTCCCGGGTCGCCGGCCTGTACGACGAGCTGCATCCGGCGGTACTGCAGGCGGTACGCCAGGTGGTGGAGGCGGGCGAGCGCAACAACTGCCACGTCAGTGTCTGTGGCGCCATGGCCGGTGATCCGGCGTCCGCCATTCTGTTGCTGGGCCTCGGCGTCCACGGCCTGAGCATGAGCGTCTCGAGTCTGCTGAAGGTGAAGTGGGTGATTCGCAGCTTTACCCGCCAGCAGGCGACGTCCCTGCTGGAAGAGGCACTGACGCTGGAGAACCCGGCCGATGTGCGGCGCCTGCTGAACCGTGCCCTGGAGCAGGCGGGACTTGGCGGTCTGGTCCGCGCAGGCAAGTAATCCCTCCCTCCGGAATAAGAATCGTTCTTGTTTTAATTGACAATCAGTCGCATTGGCATTCAGACTGAACCCATTCAACGGGAGGGTTCTCATGTACGTCTGCCTTTGCCGCGCCATCACCGATCACGACATCCGACGCGCCGTTGCCGGTGGCGCGCGCACCATGCGCGAGCTCCGTCAGGAGCTGGGCGTATGTAGCTCCTGCGGGCGTTGTGGGCCGGAAGCGCGGGAGATTCTCAGTGAGGCGTGCGCAAACGTGAGTGCCACCGCGGTCCGCATCGATCTTCCCCCCGTGGGTCCCGGCGCTCCCGCCTGGCAGACTGCCTGAGGCGTGACCGTGTGCCCGGGCAGGGAAAGCCCGGGGTCCCATGCCATCCGTTTCTTGTATTACACTGGCCCCTGTCTGACAGGCGGGCGACAGGCCTGTCCCAGTGATCAACCAGACGGAGCCGTCTCATGAAGGGTGATGCCAAGGTCATCGAGTGCCTGAACAAGGTCCTCTACAACGAGCTGACGGCGATCAACCAGTACTTTCTGCACTCCCGGATGCTCAACGACTGGGGGCTGGAGAAGCTGGGTGCCAGCGAGTACAAGACCTCCATCCGGGAAATGAAGCATGCGGACAAGCTCATTGACCGCATCCTGTTCCTGGAAGGCATGCCCAACCTGCAGGATCTGGGCAAGCTGCTCATCGGCGAAAACGTCAAGGAGATCCTCGAGTGCGACCTCAGGATGGAGGAGCGCACCTGCCCGGAGCTGCGTGATGCCATCGAGTACGCCGAGTCGGTGGAAGACTACGGTACGCGCGACCTGCTTGCGGAGATCCTGGCGGATGAAGAGGAACACGTGGACTTCCTGGAGACCCAGCTCGGATTGATCGAGCGAGTCGGTCTCAGGAACTACGAGCAGTCCCAGGTCTGGGCGGACGAATAGGCGGGGGCGGCGGCGTCCGGTCCCGGATCAGAACGGCTTGACCACGGCCAGCACGACGATGGCCACCAGCCCCAGCACCGGTACTTCGTTGAAGACCCGGTACCAGCGGTGACTCCGTGTGTTGCGGTCCTCCCGGAACGCAACCACGAGCCGCCCGCACCAGATGTGATACCCCACCAGCAGCCCCACCAGCAGCAGTTTGGCATGCATCCACCCCTGCTGCAGCCAGGCCGGGTTCAGCACCAGCAGCCAGACGCCCAGCGCAATGGCCACCACCGCGCTGGGCGTCATGATCCCGCGGTAGAGCTTGCGCTCCATCACCTTGAAACGCTCCCTGCCCGTCGGGTCGTCCTCGGCCATGGCGTGATAGACGAACAGGCGCGGCAGATAGAAGATGGCGGCGAACCACGTCACCACCGCAATCAGGTGAAATGCCTTGATCCAGAGATATTCCATGGTCAGGCGTCAGGGGTGTCCAGCGAGGCAACCTGGTCGGCCGGCAGCAGGCCGGTGATGCGCTCGCGCATGCGGTCCATGTCCACCATGCCCAGGCGCTGACTGAGGATCTTGCCGTCCGGGCTGACCAGGAACGTGGTCGGCGTGAGTCGCACGTCACCGAATGCGCGAGCGATACTGCCATCGCGGTCCAGGGCGACGGTATAGGGGATGTCCCGGTCTTCCACCATGGCGCGGACCTGTGACTCCGGATCGTACTCCATGGCAACGGCGATCAGCTCCAGCCCCTGGTCGCTGTACTCCTCGTAGAGCGCCTTGAAGTGGGGGATCTCGCTGACGCACTCGGAGCAGGTGGTGGCCCAGAACGCCACGATGACCGGTTTGCCGCGGAGCTCTTCCAGCGTGAAGCGCTCGCCGTCGAGTGTCTCCACCCGCACGTCCGGCGCGCGCTCGCCCTGCCAGGGGGCGAGCCAGACCAGCGCGGCCGTCACCACCACCACCGCGAACAACAGGATGAACCATACGTCTTTGCGCTTCGTCATGGAGATTCGCCACACCACTGTATAGAGAGGTCCCCAGTCTACCGTTGCCGCCAATCCCGGGGCTACAGTTGTTACGGCCTTCCCGTCTCCGCGGCGCTGGTGGAAGCCTGCGGGGGAGGCGCGTAAAATCGGAGGGCTGAACGGGCGGCGCCGCGGGCGCATGGCCGTGCTGGATATCGCGACTGGAGTGGACATGATTACCATTGGCATCGTGGGTGGCACCGGATATACCGGCGCCGAACTGTTGCGGCTACTGGCGGGGCACCCCCGGGCGGAGGTGCGCGCAATCACCTCCCGGGGCAACGCCGGCACGCGTGTCGATGCCATGTTCCCCGGGCTGCGCGGTGCGGTCGACCTGCGCTTTACCGAGCCGGATGTGGCGGAGCTCGCCGCCTGCGATCTCGTCTTCTTCGCAACGCCCAACGGCACGGCCATGCAGATGGTGCCGGAGCTGCTCGATGCCGGGACGCGGATTATTGACCTCGGCGCGGATTTCCGGCTAAGGGACGTGGCGTCCTGGGAGGCGTGGTACGGCATGGCTCATGCCTGTCCCGAACGCCTCGCCGATGCCGTGTACGGATTGCCGGAGATCCACCGGGCAAGCATTCGCGAGGCGCGCCTGGTGGCGAACCCGGGGTGTTACCCCACGGCTGTGGCCCTCGGGTGGCTGCCCCTGGTGGAGGCCGGCCTGGTCGGGCTGGACGCCCTGGTTGCGGACTGCAAGTCCGGTGTCTCCGGGGCGGGGCGGAAGGCGCAGGTGCCAACGCTGTTCGGCGAGGCCAACGAGAACTTCCGTGCCTACGGCGCAGCAGGGCACCGGCACCTGCCAGAGATCCGGCAGACGCTGGAGCGGGTTGCCGGCGGCCCCGTGGGACTGACGTTCGTGCCCCACCTGGTGCCGATGACCCGGGGCATGCAGGCCAGTCTCTACGCACCACTGGCGGACGCCACGGTCGACCTCCAGGAGCTGTTCGAGGCGCGCTACGCGGAGGAGCCGTTCGTGGATGTGCTGCCGGCCGGGAGTCATCCCGAAACCCGGACCGTGCGCGGCACCAACATGTGCCGGATCGCGGTGCACCAGCCCCAGGACGGGCGCACGGCCATCGTGTTCTCGGTGATCGACAACCTCACCAAGGGTGCGGCCAGCCAGGCGGTGCAGAACATGAACCTGATGTGCGGTCTGGATGAAACCGCCGGGCTGAGCGGTGTGGCGGTGCTGCCGTGAGGTCCCGTTGAAGTTGACGCTTTCGGGTGGTGCGGGGACAATGCAGTAGCTAGTAATCCGTTTTACCGGAGATGGAATCCATGGCTGAAGCAGCATTTGAGCAGGACGATGCGCCGCTGGTCTTCACCGACAGCGCGGCGAACAAGGTGCGTGAACTGCTTGATGAGGAAAACAACGACGCGTTGAAGCTGCGCGTCTACGTTGCGGGAGGTGGCTGTTCCGGTTTCCAGTACGGCTTCACCTTCGACGAGAACACCGACGAAGGCGATTCCGCCATGGAAAAGAACGGCGTCACACTGGTGGTGGACCCGATGAGCGTCCAGTACCTCATGGGCGCGGAGATCGATTACGTGGAAGGCATCGAAGGGGCGCAGTTCGTCATTCGCAACCCCAATGCCACCACCACGTGTGGATGCGGCTCCTCGTTCGGCGTCTGAGCCGATACGTTCGATTCGTCTACTCCCCGGGCGATCCGGGATGGATCGCCCCCAGCGGCACCCGGGCGCAGGCGCCGGTTACCGACGGAAGATTGCCAGGCCGGCCCGCCAGGGTCTCTCTCGCCAGCCAGGCGAACCCGGCCGCTTCCACCCAGTCCGCGTGAATCCCTTCCTCGTCGGTCGCCTCCACGCGCATTTCCGGCAGGGCGGCCTGCAGCCGGCTCATCAGGTCTCCGTTGCGCGCGCCTCCGCCACAGATCAATGCCCGGGTCGCGGTCGGCAGGCTGTCACGGATGCCCGCGGCGATCGTCTCGGCCGTGAACTGGGCGAGGGTGGCCTGAACAGTGGCGGGATCATGCCCGGATACCCCCGCGGCGGCCAGCCAGTCGTCGTTGAAGTAATCGCGCCCCGTGCTCTTTGGCGGTTTACGGGCGAAGTAGGCGTCCGCGAGCAGGCGGTCGAGTAGCGCCGCCGACACCGCGCCGGACGCTGCCCAGGCCCCGTCCCGGTCGTACGTACCACCCCGGTGACGGGCGTACCAGCTGTCGAGAAAGACGTTGCCCGGGCCGGTGTCGAACCCGCTGACGCCTCCGGTGCCGGGCGCGCGGGGCAGCCGTGTGATGTTTGCCATGCCGCCAATGTTCACCACGACCCGGTCCTCCTCTGCAGAGTGGAAGAACGCCTGGTGGAAAAGCGGCCCGAGAGGTGCGCCCTGGCCGCCTGCCGCGAGATCCCGGCGGCGGAAGTCCGCGACCACGGTGATGCCGGTCCGTTGGGCGATCCGGTGCGGGTCACCGATCTGCAGGGTGCTCGGTGACGGGGCGTCGGGCGCGTGCCACAGCGTCTGCCCGTGGCTGCCGATGGCCGCGACGTCGGAGGCGGGTGTGCCGGCTTTCTCCAGCAGGGCGAGGATTGCGTCAGCGAACTGTTCGCCCAGCAGGGCGTCCAGAGTCATGACCTCTGCCAGCGGCGACGCGCCGTTCACCTCCAGCAGGCGCGCGCGGACCGGTGCGTCGTGCTCGACACTGTGCGTGGCCACGAGGCGTGACCGGCCACCGCTGAATGCCACCAGCACGGCGTCGATCCCGTCCATGCTGGTGCCTGTCATCAGTCCTGCGTAAAGTGCCTCCGGCACGGCAGCCCCCCTGGTTGCATTGGTTTCACGTCATCTCCGGCATGATACTGCCTTTGCCCTGGCAGTGTACGGCGGTGAAGCGGTGATGTTCGTGTCGAGCCTGTTAGAATTCCGCGCTTCGGAAGGTGGTTGCCCCGGTCGCGCCGTTCCCGGCGGGTCGGTTGCCACGCACCTTGAGTCTACTCCGGGAGAGAAACGGCATGGTCGATGTGGATGGCGCCCTGGCAGAGCTTCGCCGGGGGACGGAAGAGATACTGGTGGAGAGTGAGTTGCGGGAGCGTTTGGCAGCCGGGCGGTCGCTGCGGATCAAGGCGGGGTTCGACCCCACCGCACCGGACCTGCACCTGGGGCACACGGTGCTGATCAACAAGCTCCGCCAGTTCCAGGATCTCGGGCACGAGGTGCTGTTCCTGATCGGTGACTTCACGGGCATGATCGGTGACCCGAGCGGCAAGAGCGCCACCCGCAAACCACTCACGGAAGAGGAGGTGGCCGCCAATGCCCAGACCTACCGGGAGCAGGTGTTCCGCATTCTCGACCCGGAGCGCACCCGGGTCGTCTTCAACTCCACGTGGATGAGCCGCTTCTCGGCAACCGACATGATTCAATTGTCCGCGCGCTACACGGTGGCACGAATGCTGGAGCGCGACGATTTCCACAACCGCTACCACGGCGGACAGCCCATCGCCGTGCACGAGTTTCTCTACCCGCTCATCCAGGGTTACGACTCGGTGGAGCTGAAGGCGGATGTCGAGCTCGGTGGCACCGACCAGAA